>NZ_JAGHQV010000110.1:0-4427 GCF_017744175.1 Thalassotalea sp. G20_0
CTGAGTCGGTGGCTGACCGATTGCGCCAGTGCCCTTAACGATGATTTCCGACAGCAACGTATTCCCCTTGAACTGACGTTGCCGCAGCTGTTGCTGGCGGCCGATCGATTGGGCAGAATCCCCATGGGTCGGTGGCCTGAGGGTCTGAGCTGGGAGTGGCAACCCTATCTGAAAAACCGTACAAGCACATTCCAGTGGCCCTATATTGTTGTACAGTCATCAAAAAATGGATCTTCCAGAGGTCCGGCCACTAATTCACCGGAGATTTTCAGCCAGGGCACGCCTCATGATGTGTGTATCAACTTCCAGGTAACCCGGTTTTTTCCCCGTCAATGGTGTATCGATCGGTATCGACTGAAGCTGTTCACAGCCGATGTGACCACTGACCAGACGTTAGTTAAAAGCCCGTTACCAATGCATCCCATGGATCAGAGCAATTTTTTGCCCCTGTTAACCGGGCGAACCGATCTGAAAACCGGTGAAACCCCCGGGCGCATGACACTGAAACCGGGCAGCAATTGGCAACCATTGCCATCGCTGACCCCCAACGACCGGTTGACCGGTCTGAGATCCATTCCGAAACAGACGCAGCTGGCACGGGATACGCACACCGACCAATACTTTCTTCGTTCCGGACTCACGGAACCGGTGACGGTGGATTTTATTATTAAGCCCGATCTGACTTATTTTCAGCCGTTAACGGCTGATGATCCCATCAATACACAGCCCCTGCGGTGCCCTCCGCTGATCAAAGTACATCTGGATCAGGAGGTGTTCAGCGGGGACCCTACTCACTTTCCGGGATACCGGAAGTTGCGGGAAATAGGGCAGATAGAGAATCTGTCCGAACGGCTACTGGCCCTTGTCGATTGGTTCAGAGCTTTTTCTTACGATCGTACTTTTGAAGAAACCGGCATCACCCTGGTCAAGCAATTGTTGCAGGAGCAACAGGGAACCTGCCGCCATCGTGGGTTTCTGTTTCAATTACTCTGTCTTTACTGGTGTATTGAGGCCCGAATAGTAGAATCGTTCACACACAGTTTTGTTGAGGTCAGATCCCACAATGGTTGGCGACTGTGTGATTTGGGGGGTACCGACGCAACCCACAGTTACTCATCAGAGCCGGAATGGCACAATATTTTCAAGTCAGCGCCAGTGGAACCCGTCAATTCGCCTTACGCTCAGGACGGAGCCGCTGATGGCTGGAACGGGATATTGTCACTGGCTGCTTCTCTGCTCGAGCAACACAAGTGTACTCAATCTGAATTACCCCAAGAGGCGATAAAACAAATCCAGGACACCGTTCTGGAAAAGTTCCGGAAAAATTTCCGCCCTATCCCCTTGTTCAGGGGGTTACTATCAGAACGGACTTACCAAGTATCGCCAAACCGCGAACGTTATGTCTTTGCAATGGATATTGCCTGCGATTTGGTACCAGAACAATATTTGCTGGCGGCCCGACATGCCATTGACCATTTTGCCACCCTGGCCCCCCCGGAAAAAAAAGCCATTATCGGTTGGAGCCACTGTATGCTCATCAGGTCAACCGAGAACCGGTCTCGCAACTGGCGTCTTTTCTGTGAGTGGTCGGAGTTTGCCTGGCAACTGTATTTGCAAAGCCCGAATGATTTTCCCGTCCTGCCTGTGCAAAGCCTGCAGACCATTATCCGGCTCAATTTTGATCATAATGGCATGGCTCAACAAATAAGCCAGCGCCTGTTCCGGCTTGAGTCCATCGATAAAGTCTATCTGAAAAATGTCCACGACAGTCCGGAGGCCGGCCATTTTTCCCTGCTGTACTCCCGGGAAAAATTGCCACAGGTGGCGGCTACCGAAGTTTTTTGGAGTCATGCCTCCCGGGGCAAACCGGATATTGCCCGACTGATCCGTGGTGAGCCCTGTTTCCCGCAAAAATCAACGTTCTACCAGGAAACCAATACCCTGATACTGTCCGCCCGGTTTTTGATCGACAAGGCGTTGCTCACCCTCCTTAAAAGCACCAACAAACTGACTGGAGCAACGTTTCATGAGGAGTTCCCTGAGACCCCGAGAATGGGTATCTCAGGGGATCACATCAATGATGCAGAAAATAACCGACAGTTAATTCGTCTGATCAGCGATAAACGCTCTGCGGAAATATATACCCCGGTGATATGTAACGACCTGAAAAGATTACGGGTCCTGATCGTTGGCAACTTCCGTGACCGGGTAACCATCTTTGAAAGTTCGGCAGGGCAAAATTTCGACCTGATCGGCAGTGGGATTTTTTCTCCGGGTATTACCCTGGATTGCCGGGATTCGCTGGGAACCCTAAAACGCCTGCTCAATGAACATGATGCAACCATTTTAAGCAGGTATTGATATGAGTCTAAGTACAAAGGAACTGTTGCCGGTTTACACCATCTAAATTGGCTGACTGACCGCAATTACCATCAGAAAAGTACTTTTTTCATGCTTCCTATTCAGCCCGGTGCCGTGGTTAATGTGCACAATGACAATCAGCAACCCGGTGATCATCCTGTTGTAAAAGCACAAAAAAGGCCGGCAAATTCTACAGGTGATCCTCCACAGCTCAGTAAAATCCGTAAAAAAATGCTCATAACTGAGGTTTTGTCCGTCAAAAATGAGCAGGCATATTTAGTCCAACAGGCATTAGCAGATAGTGCGCATACCAGCCCAATCCGAAACGTCACGCCCATCACAGATTGCATCGGTCACCTGAAGCAATCGGCATTGCTGGTTGGTGATGCGTTTCATTTTTTTGAATCCAGTGATGCGAAGGATGAACTGATCCGTTTCTATCGGCAAAAGACAGGCACCGGGTTTCTTTTTATGATCCGGCATCCGAACGACCTGGATCATCACCCGTTAAGAAGGCTGTACTATTATCCAACTCCCGGACAAAAAAACGAGCGTCCCGGGCTTCTTTATCAGTCAGTGCCCATCACCCTGGTTTTCGATTGTGACAATCTCAGGCCCAGACAGCTGGCCTCATTGAATGAGCTGTTGGAGAATCCTCCCCGGCTGGATGGCATCCCCATCAGCACGACAGTCAGTCGGGTTGTTCTGGCCAAAAACAATTTAATAAATCAGCCTGATGCTCCCGGACCGGATTTCTGGCGTCGTGTATTTGCCCGGGACAGATCCTCTTCAGCAACCTTCAATGTCACCCCGGCCGCTGTACCATCCTGGTCAGTAAGCCAGCGCACGGAGCCGCCAGAGCCGGGGAGTTTGCTGATTCACTGTGCGGGTCAGGATGTCTTTGCCAGCCTGTTTGGCAACCTGGCCATCAACAATAATGGAGAACAGTATTTTCGCAACGGAGTGATCAGCAGCCAGCCTGACCCTGTGACCATCTGCCTGGTGGACCCACCGGATGCCAAAAGCCCATTCTGGCAACATTTGTCTGATATTTTTGAGCAAGGCTACTTCATCGCCAATGGTGAACGGGTGGAGTTGCCAGCGTCGCTGGTCTTGCAGCAATATCACACTCCGACAGCAAATATTACGGCATTCAAACAAGCAATCAACAACACACCGGTGTTACCCGGTAAAACCTGCGGGGTTATCAATACCCACAATTTCGACGGGATCTTCAGTGATCTGTCCGCACAGGAAAACACCCTGCAAAAGACCGATACCTTTCATAAGATGGCCAGCGAATTTGACCAGCTGTTGATTAGCGGTGAGCTGACCGATGAACAATGGCTGATCCTGAAACATCGGACGGAATCTCTGCCCGTCGCCCCCGGATTGGTGACAGGCACTTTGCCAGAACCCTCCGGTGACAGTGTTGTCAGGCTGTATACCGGCAGTGTTGCCAATGTTGCTGCACATTGTTATCGACTGGCCTCCGGGCAGCAATGGGAGGAGCTCTGGTTTACCAGCAAGCTGAAACTGTCAGGCAAGTTGCGTTTCCAGCTGAGAGCAACCCCGTTATTGACACAACTCCTTAAGGGTCAACCGGTGGTGCTGACCGGGCTGGAGCATACTCCGACCCTGGCAGGGCATCTGGAGTCACTACTGGCACCTGAGCCCTATCTCTGGATTTACGGCCAGAAAAAAGCTCTGCCCAACTGCCAGCTGCATATAGTCTGGCCTACTGACCGACTGCCTGACCAGGGTTCATGGTTCCAGCGCTGGCAACAGCAGCAGGATGCTCGGAGTGATCGTTCAGCTGACAGTGTTGAGCCTGACAGTATTGAGCCTGAAATAGCTGAGCTCGGTAAAGCTGAGTCCATTATGGCCGCCCCCAAATCCCTTTCGTCCCGCCATCCCGATGCAATCCGGCCATTAGGCCGTCTTTTGTCCCGCATTCGGACATTGCCCCAGAGCCCGGATAAAAGTTATCCGGTCATTCCGGTTCAGGCACCGGCTGAGTTTCTGAAACTGCTGGAGGCTCAGCTCCCCATTGAACAGCGGCTGGA
>NZ_JAGHQV010000111.1:0-4334 GCF_017744175.1 Thalassotalea sp. G20_0
TTAATGATGTCCACAAACTGCCAGGGTTTTCCCAGCACGTGTTTCCAGAAAAACTGCAGGCCGTTACGGTCGGTTTTGACCGTGCTCCATGAGTGGGATTCTACCAGTGCCGCAAAGTAGGTTTTCAGGTCATCGGGTTTGAGTGTGTCGGGGCAACGATCAAAGAAGGCTGCCACCCGTCGCAGTGGCCTGCTGTAGAGATCAATGGTGGATGGGCTTTTGCCCTGGAGTTTCAGGGTGGTGAGGTGTTTTTGATACAGTTTGTCAAACCGGATTTGCTCAGAACGTTCCATGTTGCTTCCTTATATAAGCCGCGCCGGAGTGGTACGGATATCAGGAAGTATTGGCAATGGTGGGGTGGCTGGAATGAACGGTATTTTTTGCCGCGTTAGCGGCTTGGTTCAACAAGTGGGTCCAGGTGACGCCTACGGCGCACCTGACCCAAGCGTTATGTCTCAAAGGAGATTGTACAAATAAATTATGCTAAATAACAAAATTCAAATTACTAGAAACATGAAGGTAGGAGCACTTGATGCAGAAACTGATTATGAATTATTGGATAAATGTTTTGTTGATAAAGGCTATCTAAATGAATTGACAGATGTTTCTAGTCCAACCTCTATAGTACTAGGTAGAACTGGTTCAGGCAAAAGTGCTTTATTATATAAAGTGCAGCAAGAAGTTAATAAAAGCGTACGGCTCGATCCTAATGATATATCAGTAAGATTTCTAGAATATTCGGATATAATTCAATTTTTTGATGCATTAAATGTCAATCTTGATCTTTTTTACAGGTTGTTATGGAGACATTTATTAACTGTTGAATTTTTGAAACTTAGATATGATATTAAAAACGAGTATGACAGCAATAATTTTTTCAAAAATTTAACGAATGCCTTAAGCAGAGACAAAACAAAGAAAAAAGCTTTAGAGTACTTCCGAGAGTGGGGTGATAAATTCTGGCTTGATACAGATGAACATCTTAAAGAAATCACATCTAAGCTTGAAGAAGATACAAAAGCGTCAGTGGGAGTAAAGTTTAGAGGGGTTAGTTTATCAGCTGAAGGGATTCAGCGTTTATCAGATCAAGAAAAAATCGAAGTTAAGCAAAGAGCAAGTCAAGTAGTAAACAGTCTTCAAATTAGAAAACTTAACGAAGTTCTTAATTTACTTTCTGAACATTCTTTTGATGATCAGCAAAAAAAGTTTTATATTCTAATAGATCAGTTAGATGAAGACTGGGCTAATACTGAAACTAGATGTAGATTTATTAGAGCACTCATCGAAGAAATAAAGACTTTCAGAAAAATAAAGCCTGTTAAAATTGTTGCGGCTTTGAGGAAAGATTTGCTTGATCTTGTATTTAACAAAACAAGAGATTCGGGCTTTCAAGAAGAGAAATATGAATCGTATATTCTTAATATCAGATGGTCTTCAGAAGAACTCAAACAGTTAATAGAACTTAGAATAAACGAAGTTTTCAAAAGTCAGTACACTGGCGAATTCGTACAATTTGAGGACTTGTTTCCTAAAGCTAGAAAAAATGGCGGGCAAACGGCAATTGATTTCTTATTGGAAAGAACATTAAGAAGACCAAGAGATATCCTTCAATTTGTAAATGAATGTTTTTACATTGCATCAGATAGAGAGCGCATTTCCTGGAGAGCAATGCAAGCTGCCGAAGCGCAGTATTCAGAAAAAAGGCTAAAGTCCTTAAAAGAAGAATGGGGTGAGATGTACCCATCGTTTGATGAAACCGTAGAAATTCTAAGAGGCTTAAGGGCAACATTTACAAGATCTGCAATTAATGATACCTCTCTTGAAGATGTTATGCTTCCTCTATATGAAAAAGATAATAATGACCCTTGTACTATTGTCGTAAAAAAATATTACGATGGAAAAGGCATAAAAGAAGTGGATGTAATTTCAGCAATGCTTTCATGTCTTTACAGGGTTAGTGCAATTGGCATTAAAATAAGTTCGTTAGATACATTTATATGGTCATATATAGATCAATCAACGGTATCAAAAGGCGAAATAAAAAGAGCCAATCAAATAAAAATCCATAAAATGTTACATAGAGCATTGGACATTGTAGTTGATCAAAAGGATGTTTTCAGCAAAGAGGACATCGACTAGACATAACAAAAACTTCCAGTTCGTTCCGGGGCTTCGCCCCTCCACCCGACGCCGCCGTCGGCGGCGCGGCTGAAGTTGGCGTTATGTTTCTCAGTGCAAACCAACTGAATTAATGTTAAAAATATAGGTTAATTGATGGCAATAAAAGGCTATGATAGTTCTTCGTTTGGTAAGAAACTCAGTAAATTAGTTTATCCAGCTCAACCCATTCATAGTATTGAACATCTTTTTGGCAGAGCTACAGAACTCAGAAGAATTGAAGAGGCTTTGTACGCATCTGGAAGGCATGTATTTATCTATGGAGATAGAGGCGTAGGAAAATCTTCTCTTGCTGCAACTGCCGCAAATCAATATCAAAGCTCAGATTCAGAATATATTGATGTTTCTTGTTCCCCAGATGCTACATTGGCTGATGTGATTGCAAATATTGCTTATCAAGCAATCAGTGCAAGTAGACTAAGAAATATTTCTATAAAAGATAAGTCATCTATTAAATTTAAGTTTTTAAACTTGGAAAAAGCTGAAGACATAAGTTTAAGAGATTTGCATGATGAAATAAAATCGCTTTTAGATGCAGTTGAAATCTTAAGAGAAGTTTCACTGATTCATTCCGATTCTCCAGTTGTTGTTATAGACGAGTTTGATCGAATGGAGTCTGAGAGTGAGCGTGCCTTGTTTGCGGATCTTTTAAAACATCTAGGAGATAAAAGAATTGCAATCAAATTTATTTTTACCGGGGTAGCATCAACAATTGATGCTCTATTAGGAGCACATCAGTCTGCAATACGGCAACTAGAGACTATTGAACTTCCAAAATTAAGTTGGGATGCACGCTGGGAAATCGTTACGGATGCAGCGAAAGCATTTGAAATTGAAGTAGATAAAGATATTTTGGTAAGAATAGCTGCAGTTTCAGATGGTTATCCATATTATGTCCATCTAATAACTGAAAAGTTGATGTGGCATCTCTTTTGGCAAGAAGACGATATAGTAAGCGTTAAAAAAGAGCATTACCATGCGGCAATAAATGATGCAATATTGAGCATATCTGCTGAATTGAAAAGACCTTATGAAAAGGCAATTTCTCAGCGTACAGGTGATTATGAACAAGTACTCTGGTCTACTGCAGATTCAGAGTGGTTGCATAGATACGTTAAAGATATGTATTCGTCGTATGAGTATATAATGCAAAAATTTTCTAACAAAGAAGCAATGGCTCAAACAAAATATAGAACACGAATTAGAAATTTAAAAAACGATTCATGTGGTGCCGTTTTAGCAGCTGACCCCAAAAATAAAGGAATGTATTCATACAGGGAGAAAATGTTGAGAGGCTATGTGCGAATGCAAGCTGAAGCTCATGGGATAGAACTTATTGGTGAACAAGCACAAGAAAAAACAGTTCAACATGCAACAGTTCGAGCAAGCAGTGGCTATTATCAACCCTCAGTACCACAAGGTGTTTATTTCGATAGAGAAAGAAGACATAGTACAAATACTGAAAACGAAACATAACAAAAAATTCCAGCGGACGCTCGCTCCGCTCGTACCGCTGAATTTGGCGTTATGTTCTAATCATAAATCACGGAGCAAGAATGAAAATAGAATTAATTGTTGCAGACTATTCAAATAAAAAACATGCTGATGACCTTGTTTCCTTATTGAATGATTATGCTATCGATCCAATGAGTGGAAATGAACCTTTGGATCAATACGTCAAAGAAAACCTGGCCAAAGAACTTGGTAAGGTTACAAGTGCTTTCAGTATTCTTTGTTATGTTGATGGTAAGCCTGCTGGTTTTGCAAATTGCTTCGAAGGGTTTTCAACCTTCAAATGTAAGCCCCTTATAAACATTCATGATATTGCAGTTAAAAATGAATATCGCGGAAAAAAGTTAAGCCAAATAATACTTGATAAAATTGAGGAAATTGCTTTTCAGAAGGGATGTTGCAAAATCACTTTGGAAGTATTAGAAGGTAATAAGCTCGCTCAGCAAGCCTACCTAAAATATGGTTTTGAACCATATAAATTAAACAGTGATAATGGTTGTGCTCAGTTTTGGCAAACAATAAAAAGGACACCCACTTTTTAAAAAGTGAAGAGAGTACGTCATTTATTCATTTTTTAAATGATAGTATTGATCATTGTAAGAATTTCTCATTCATACCAAACAGGAAGCGTATAAAAAGCACTC
>NZ_JAGHQV010000112.1:0-4152 GCF_017744175.1 Thalassotalea sp. G20_0
CATCGGTATTGAACCGGATAGCGTTGCCTGTTGACCAGCCGCTGCCCCAACCATCGGCTTTCAAGGTGAAATAAGGCACTCCCGCTTCCGGGTTAATTGGAGCGGTATCCGTTGTTGTGCTGCCGTTAGCTATGATCCCGAGCTTTTCCTCTACAATCTGAAAATACCTTCTGGCTGAAAAAGTTCTTTACTCTGGCCTGAAGATCGCCATAGACCACCGCACTGCTCACCGTGGTTTCGGAGGCGGGTAAATCCCAAGGCACCGGGGAGATAATGGACAGATCGCCATTAATCTGAACATCGCTTAAAACGCTCATGTGCTCGACCCGATCCTTAATGGTGAAGGGTGCAGCCAGTGGGTTACTGCCAAGATCAACCAGGCTCAACGGATCAGCAAAGGTAACGGTGCCTGCCTCTCTATCGACGGTATATTGATCGCTGGCCAGCAAAGCCCCGCTGCTATCTTCCACCACTATTTCTGCCTGATGGTCACGTACCAGGTTAATCACCTGTCCTGCGATTGGTGTACCTGCATCGGTGGCTGCCGTATGACTGATAACCACAATGTCCCCGGCTCGATAGATGGGAACCTTGCCATCGGGAGGCAGACGCACCGGGTCAAGGCCGATCAGTTCAGCATCGAGCGGCAGGCTGGTTTCCACCACGCAGTTATAACGGACGCTTTGCGGGATGACATAAATAGGATTAGCGCCATCGGTAAACTGAAGCTCGCACCAGCCTGTGGTTACGTCGATGTTTCCGACCACTTCTGCGGTATCAAACTCTCCATTAAAGTCAGCTGTCGCCGTAATAATATCCCCGTTATCCACCCGGACCGCCGTTAGCTGCAAGCTGCCCTGACGGATCGGAGCGCCGGGTGTACGGAAGGCCACCGCATCTATTCCAAAGCCCACACCGATGGTTGCCGCTGCCTGAATGGTGGCCGTGTTGACGGTGCCAGCCGGATAGTTGGCCAGTGTTGCCAATCCGCCGCTGTAATCGACTCTGCCGACCTGAATACCGGCATTGGTTTCTGTGCTCAGGTTTTTATAGAGCGAGCCGTCCCGGTCAAAGTAGGTTTCACCGTTCCATTCAAAGACCACGCTGCCGGGGAGCAGAACGACATTGTCCATCAAAGGCAACAGATCAATAGTTAGCTCTGGCGAGGTAATATTCTCGTTATAAGGCGCATGACTCAGGTTACTCGCCTGTGCAATGGCGGTGATGGTGCTGCCGTTAAAGGTTTGGACTTTTGGGACGTTGGTGGCCTCGACCTCCCTGATTTTACCACCAGCGTAAGTTCTTACCCGCCATTCTGGATAATTGTAATTCTGCAATGCCAGAATGGTGGTTCTAATCGTCACCTCATTATCATTTTGTGCCACATAGCTGAAAACAATGGCACTGTCTGGATCGGGCAAAGCATCGAGCGTGATTGCCGCCGAGCCAGTTGCAAAGAGAATGGTGCCGGTTCCAGAACCAATCATCTGCCCATTACCTGAATCCCGGATATCCTGCCATTTGCCGAGGGCGATATAGCTGACCACCAGTGTTCCCGGCCTTGGCTTGGCCTCGGCCATGTTCAGGGTGTAATTGAAACCTCGGTTCTGGTTAGAGACCGGGATAGCCCCACTGATTGCAGCACCGGTAATCGCCACCGCTGGCTGATAGGAGGCATTGGCTGTGGCCGTTGTATAACTGCTCGCTCGCCAGACGTTAATCTCCCCGAGACATAATCCACGGTCAATTTGCTGTAATTATTGGTGCCGATTTTATGGAGCAGACTGCCTGCGCCGTTATCCTCGAAGGTGCCACCGTCCAGCGACAGGGTCAGGGTTCCGGGCAAAACACCCCGCTGGAGGTAGGTACGGCTCTGGTTGCCGCTGATATGAACAAAGCGACAGCTGATGGATCGGTTGCTGGCCGAAGTCGCCACCATCGTCTTGCCGGTATAGCCACCGTATTGATCCAGCAACGGGCTTTCTACCTTGGCGCTCGGCACCAGAGGCGCCTAAACGCTCTCGGCCTTTAGCGTCAGGTCGCCTGCGGTAATGTTGGCGCTCATTTGCTGAATTCCGTAATAGCGGGAGGTGTCGGCTATCTGCGTTTCCTGAATGCGGCTCGTTTCTTCTTCTGGCTCGCCGGGTACGGGAGATGCTCCGATAAAAGTCGTCACCAAAGGAGCGCTAATCTGCATTTCCACCTTACGCCGGGTAAAATCTATATATTCCGCTCCAGTGAAATAGGTAAAAGTCTCAACGGAATAATCAACGGCAGTAATACGGATAAACTGGCTGATTTTTTCATCCGGTGTAATCAGCTTATAGACCTCGCCAATTTCAGGAACCGCCCATTCCTCCCGCTGATAGCCCACAATGGAACGCTGACCTTCCAGCTGATCGCCGACCAGTTCCCACGATGCCTTGATACCAGGAACCACATAACTTTCTATTCTGTCCCTGGCATCGAGGCGCTCATCAGTCTGACTGTCGGTATTGAACAGTAACACCGAGACATTCTTATCCTTGGGAGGCTCGGTCAGGATCAAATGACTGCCGAGATAGATGTCATTGTTATCGGTGCTGATCCCGATAAAGGCCTTCCGCAAGGCCACATCACCAATGGTCCGGTCAATTCGTGAAATATCCTGAAAGAGATTATTGACGTTGCCATCAATGACCTCGCTGCCAGTGACCCGGCCGCCACCGTCTTCTTCATCCGTGAGTCGCTGGCTTTCGAAGAGTTTCACATCATCATGATTAATAGTCATATCAAATCCTTATGCTTTTTTTGATGTAAATAGTGAATGGGTTGTTTCAGGAAGGAACTTGTGTAACGTAGCGGGAGTCTTAAGCTGTGATTCAATAACTTAATGAATTTATGAATTAATGACTGATCCAGATTTTAACTTACAAGGCTGTTATTCGAATGTTCTAACTGCATATGACGCTGCTATGCCCTGCGGTAAGTCACTTTCCAAGGGCTGTACACAAAAAAACGCTACAGCATTCGGTCAGAAAGTGGAACAAACGCCCCCAATCAATAACACCTCAATACCCGATGAGGATAGATTCCAAAACCGATTCGATGATTCAAGAATTAAACAAATGTCAATCACTATTCTTGATTCTAAAGAAATCTGTCTGGATGAGCCCTTTGAATTATCCGTAAGACCAGAAACATTTCAAAAAGCCGATAGTGGCACTGCATCAGAAATTGTTAATAACAGCCATCAGTATTCTAACGTGATGGAGCAAATCAGTCCGATAATTCACGCTGATAACTTGAGTAATAAGTCTGTTTCAAACCCACCAGAAAAAATAACTGACAACAAAGCCTCTCGGTTGGAGCGCCGAAGGAAGTACCAAAGGGAGCGTCGCAAAGATCCCGCTTTCGCAGAGCGCGAAAGGGAGCGCAAAAGGGAGTACCAAAGGGAGTACCAAAGGGAGCGTCGCAAAGATCCCGCTTTCGCAGAGCGCAAAAGGGAGTACCAAAGGGAGTACCAAAGGGAGCGTCGCAAAGATCCCGCTTTCGCAGAGCGCGAAAGGGAGCGCAAAAGGGAGTACCAAAGGAAGCGTCGCAAAGATCCCGCTTTCGCAGAGCGCGAAAGGGAGTACTACAGGGAGTACCAAAGGGAGCGTCGCAAAGATCCCGCTTTCGCAGAGCGCAAAAGGGAGTACCAAAGGGAGTACCAAAGGGAGTACCAAAGGGAGTACCAAAGGGAGCGTCGCAAAGATCCCGCTTTCGCAGAGCGCGAAAGGGAGTACCAAAGGGAGCGTCGCAAAGATCCCGCTTTCGCAGAGCGCAAAAGGGAGTACCAAAGGGAGTACCAAAGGGAGTACCAAAGGGAGTACCAAAGGGAGTACCAAAGGGAGTACCAAAGGGAGCGTCGCAAAGATCCCGCTTTCGCAGAGCGCAAAAGAGAGTACCAAAGGGAGCGTCGCAAAGATCCCGCTTTCGCAGAGCGCATAAGGGAGTACCAAAGGGAGCGTCGCAAAGATCCCGCTTTCGCAGAGCGCGAAAGGGAGTACCAAAGGGAGTACCAAAGGGAGCGTCGCAAAGATCCCGTCCTCGCACAGGGGCACAGAATCTATATGAATACTTACAACAGAATCAAAAAACAAACCGCCAACAAGGAAGAAGCTTCAAAGC
>NZ_JAGHQV010000113.1:0-4029 GCF_017744175.1 Thalassotalea sp. G20_0
TATCATTTCCATCACCACCCATCAGATAGTCATTGCCAACGTTGCCATGAAGATGATCATCGCCGGCTCCACCATCCAGCATTTCGGCATCGGAAGAGCCAAGAATGATCTGATCACCAGCCTGGCCATTCAGAACCGTGGCATAACCCCGTTCGTCCGGCACGTTCTGGTAGTCCGGTGAACCATTGGTATCAGGGTTACTGCCACCAAAAGCACCGAATATCTGATCTGCGGTAATCTGACCGCCATTGGCAAACCGAATGGTATGCACTACGTTATCACCACCCAGGAACCAGTCTTTCAGCGTAACCGTATCAGTCCCACCCTGAATATTGAGAATCAGGTCAGTACCATAACGGCTGAGGCCTGAAGCTACCTGGTTAAAGCTGATACCTTCAAACAACAGCGTATCATTACCACCGCCAGCATTGTCGATAACGTCCTGACCATCTCCAGCTGTAAATACATAGGTATCGTTACCACGTCCACCTTTCAAAGTATCATTTCCAGCCTGTCCATTCAGGGTATCGTGACCATTTCCGCCCTCCAGAAGATCATCACCGCCATCCCCGGATAGCTGATCATCGCCGTTAAATCCACGGATGTGATCAACGTTGGTTGTACCCGCTAACGATGGGTCATCACCGGCTGTGCCATCAACCTTATTAAGATTGTTTTCAGAAGGGGTTGGAATGGCCAGACCAAAGGCAGCAAAAATCCGGGCTGCCGTGATCTGTCCACCAGTTTCAAAAGTGAAGCTGTCAATCAGATGTTCACCGCCCAGGAAGAATTTCTTGAGGGTGATCTGATCCGGGCCACCATTCACCTTGAGAATCAGGTCATCGCCCATTTTGGACAGGCCAGAGGCTACCTGGTTAAAGGTGATACCATTTACAAAGTGCACTTTGTCGGTACCGCCCCCCGTGTTATCCACCACATCCTGTCCACTGGAGAAGTGATAGATATCATCTCCCTGACCGCCAATCAGATGATCGTTGCCAGCTCCGCCAATCAATGTGTCATTACCGGCACCGCCCAGCAGCACTTCATTGGCAGCGGTCCCTGTGATGACATCATCGCCGCCCAATCCTGGCTCGGCAGGCTCACCGGTTTCTCCACCCTGGTTACCCCCACCGGAACTGCCACCAGAGTTATCTCCCGATTCATCACCATTACCGTTGCCAGTCTCACCTCCGCTGCCATCACCACCGCCCGGGAGAGCCGTCAGTAACGACGCAAAGCTTGAGGCCGGGATAGCATAGCCACCGTCAGAAGGTTGCACATAGCTGATGGCTTTCTCACCACCAAGGAAGTGATCTTTCACGCGCAGCTGTTGCTCCAGATCATTATCCAGAAGCATGACCAGATCATTGCCATCCTTATGGAAGCTGATCCGGTCACGGCTGATACCGCCATTGAAAAGCACCCAGTCAGTACCGCCACCCGTGGCATCAATGGTATCTACACCGTCTCCGGCCTGATAATAGTAGTGGTCATCACCGACACCACCATTCAGGGTGTCGTTGCCATCTTCGCCGTTTAGTACGTCATTTCCAGCACCGCCGGCAAGGGCATCATCACCAGACCCCTGACCAGAACCATTACCCCCAATCAGCTGATCGTTTCCATCACCACCTTCCAACCGGTCATTGCCGGACATTCCGAACAGGGTGTCATTACCACCTTCCCCCAGAACCTTATCATTGTTTGCACTACCAATCAGACGCTCACCGTCGTTAGTACCTTTCACCACTGAAGCAAAGTCCGGATCACTGCCCCCGGCAACCAGCTGATTGATCTTGTTGGTGGTGATCATAAAGCCACCATCTGGCTGTACACCATCCAGTGCCCAGTCACCGCCAAGGAAGTGGTTCTTTATGCGGATGGACTGACCTGTCTGATCTTTCATGGCAATTAGCAGGTCATCCCCATCACGGCTGAAGTCCAAAGACTCCGGGGTTGCACCACCCTGAAGCAACAACAGTCCTTGTCCGCCACGGTTATCAATAACATCCGCGCCATCACCCACAGCCCAGACGTAAGTGTCCCGACCCGCGCCGCCTATCAAGGTGTCGTTGCCGCCCTCTCCACGAAGCTGGTCATTACCATCACCACCGAATAAACGATCATCGCCGCTTTCACCGTCCAGGTAATCATCACCGGCATCGCCATGAATCACATCATTACCGGCACGTCCCCAGACTTTATCGTCTCCGGCACCGGCATGGATTTCATCATGATGATCACGGTAGCCAATCATGGTCTGATCGTTACCGTCAGTTCCATAAGTTACTACCTGCTCTTCAAGGTCGGCATCGGATAAGATGGTGCCATCGGCAAACTCAAAACTATTGATTTTGAAGTGCTCGGTAGGCTCCCGGAACCAATTTTCAATGGTGATCTGGTCACTGCCGTTACTGTGGCTGATGACCATATGATACCCCCGGCGGGCATAAGAAAGATCACTGACTGCAATACCTTCACCAAAACGAAGCACATCAAAAGAGGCGTCGTAATTGCTATAGGCTTCGCCCAGGCGCCGTTCAATCACCCGGTCAGCACCGTCCCCCAGATTGAAAAGGTACTCATCATCGGTAAAACCACCATATATAGTGTCATCACCTGCACCACCTTCCAGTGTACTAAGCACACCGCGCTCCCAGGGCTGACTGTCAACGATGAGGGTATCGTTCCCGGTGTCACCTCTCAGGGTGCTGCCACTTTGCCCGGTAATGACATCATGACCTTCACCACCTGCTAAAAGACCACTGCCTTTCAGGGTGTCGTCACCTTCATTACCAAACAGGTGCCCACGACCAGACAGTTTGTCATTCCCCTCTCCACCATACAGGGTGTTATTGCCGGTGAGATCGGTCAGCTCATCATCGCCTGAGCCACCATGCAGGGTGTCATCACCCCAGTCACCGTTCAGCGTGTCGTTGCCGCTGTCCCCAAAGAGCTGGTCATTGCCACCACCGCCACTGAGGTCATCATTCTGGTCACCACCGAAAAGTTGATCGCTACCGTCCTCGCCTAACAGGGTATCGACACCTTCACCACCTTCCAGGCGGTCATCGTCGTCCCCGCCTTCCAGACGGTCATCGCCCTGACCACCCAACAGAACATCCCGGCCGGTCTCACCGTAAAGCGTATCGGATCCGTCACCACCATCAATCTGATCATGGCCTCCCTGACCATGAACCACATCATCACCACCCAGCGCGGTGATCGCATCATTTTCAGCGTGGGCAAGAATCTGATCATTGGCTTCAGTGCCTTTGACCGACTGAACCAGAATGTCGTCTGTATTCCAGCGGGTTCCGTTGGCAAATGTGATGACATTAATGGCACGAAGGCTGACAGCACCGGTCTGGTCGGTAAAGTGGTTGAGGATACGAACACTGTCATTACTGTCAGCGTGACGGGTAATGAGCAGATCATCGCCCTGTCGGCGAAGTAACACATCATCGTCGCTCAGGTCTTCAAAGATCAGGGTATCGATGCCGGCACTGTCTTCAATAACGTCACTGCCATCGCCGGCTGCAAAATGATAGGTGTCATCGCCAACGCCCCCTTCCAGTCGGTCGTTGCCAGTACCGCCACGCAAGCTGTCATCACCTGCATTGCCCACCAGTGTATCGTTGCCAGCATCACCGGAAAGCACATCGTCTGTCGTATAACCGCGGAGCAGGTTATCGCCAAGATCTCCAAGCAGCGCTTTATCCAGCAGGAGTTCTTTGTTCCAGACGGTGCCATCAGCAAACGCCACCGTATCCAGAGCGTATCTGGAATGGCCTTCATCCTGGAAGAACCGGGAAACAGTGACCTGATCATTCCCCCCATAACTGAGCAACAGATCATCACCAACCCTTGATACTGCGACACTGTCCGGTGAAACACTCTCTGCAAACCGAATAGTGTCCATGCCTTCACTATCGTAGTTATGAATCACATCCTGCCCGTCTCCAGCAGAAAAATGATAAGTGTCAGCACCTTCACCGCCCGTCAGGGTGTCATTGCCCAGCCCAC
>NZ_JAGHQV010000114.1:0-4019 GCF_017744175.1 Thalassotalea sp. G20_0
GAGTTGATCTGTAAACGGGCGGGGCTGTTTGATGACTCAAACCGGTCAAATTCAATTTGAATTTTCTGATCGTTCTTGATGTTATGCAGTAAATGGATGGGGCCACTGCAAACCTCAAAATTATTTTTTGACAATGCTGTGCCAATATCAGTTTCGTTTTCGTTGAGCCTTTTTAATTCGTTACAAATTTTATTGATGGTGCTGTCGAATTTCCTGGATTTTATTTCTTCAGGTTGTTTTGCTGCTTCGCTACCAAGATTTTCCTGCATTTCTCCTGCGTTTTTAACAACTTCCTCCTTAAGTTTTTCCTGAAGTTTTTCCTTACTAGTGTTAACAGCATCAGAAATTTTCTTAAGCAAGCCTTGTAAATCCGGATGTTCAATAATTCCCCCAATAAAGTCTAATGGTATTTGACCAAAAGTGACCTTAATTGGAGCCACAAAAACATTTCTCACCATTTTTGGCAGATCACAATCATCCAGACATAACTTTACATTCACACTGACTCTGGCTTTTGACTGCTCCTTTTTGTCAATACTTTTTACCGTAAAATGGCATTTATCATATTTGCCCAAGAATTCAATAATTTTACCTTTGGTGCCTTCAATATGGAAAGGATAGCGATCCAGTGATAAATTATTAAGTTCAAAGTCAGGTATAAAGTGTACGGGAACGTAGATTTGTTTCAGGTCTTTAGGATTTTTGGTATTGCGGTTTTCTCTAATTCCGGAATAGCCGAAAATTGCATCTTCATAGCTGCCTTTAATAATTTTAACAACAAAATCCTTTGCTAAAACAACAAAGGAGTTAACTTCAGGGCAAGGGATAAAATTCAATTCTGGATACTCTACTTTAAAGCCATTAAGGCACTCAACTACTTTATCCTCTATAAATACTTTTTCTTGATAGCGAATAAAACCATCTTTTAAGCCAACTGGATTACTTTGACTGTGAGCATTTTCATTTTGGTAGTTGGTCTGATAGTCTTGCCCTTCAAAATATTTGTCGAGATAATACTTACGTTTATCTTTGCGTTCGCAGGCGTTGAGATTCCTCCAGTCCTCCTGCAGAGCTTCTTGGCAAAGAGAGTGTTCTTTAGCCAAATCCAGGGGTTTTTTGTCTTCCTTATCCATAGCATTGATATTAACTGGGGGGTGTCTTGTTTGGTCTAGCAACTCTATCAGGCACTGAATATTGCCTGCCTCGGCAGCCAAATGTAATGGTGTCTTGCCTTGGTCATCAGTAGCATTGATAATAAGTGTGTCTTTTTTTTCTTCTAGCAACCTTTTCAGGCACTGAATATTGTCTGCCTCGGCAGCCAAATGTAATGGTGTCTTGCCTTGTTGATCCCTAGCATTGATATTAACTGGGTGTTTTTTTTGGTCTAGCAACCTTTCCAGGCAATAAATATTGTCTGCCTCGGCAGCCAAATGTAATGGTGTCTTGCGTTGGTTATCTGGGAGATTGACGTCTACGTCATCGAAGCAGAGTATCCACTTAAGACAATCTTTATATCCTTGAACCTCCAGAGAACTACTGTGGTTCCAACATTTATCTTTAACGACATAGTGCAAAGCAGCCATACCACTATTCTGAACTTTGTGATTGATATCTATTATGTCGTCAAGCCTTTTTTCAAAAAACCTTTCCAGGCAATAATTTTTGCCATAAGCTGCAGCATACAGAAATAACCTCGAACGCTGGTCTATATGTTGTATTATATTTTTGGTTTTGATCAGTTTTATCAGGCCTTCGTTTTTGTTATCATTATGAATAGTTAAAAACAGTGGTGAAACCCCTTGTTTATTACTAGCATGGAAATATTTATTTATAGATTTACCTTCTTTTTCGCAGATCATTTTCAGAAACATTATATTACCGTTATAAGTTGCATAGTGCAGCGGATTATTATCGTCTATGTCAGGTTCATTAATATCATTTCCCTTTTTAAAATTAAAACATTTGTAATTTTCTTTCAGCCAATTAATTCTCTTCTCTGACATGGCTATACGATGCAGTAGCGTTATACCGTTGTTATTTCTCTCATGCACATCAGCTTTAGCCTTTATCAGCTCTCTTACGCATGCATCAGTATCAGCCAGGAGCAGTGGGGTGTCACCATTTTCATCTTTAGCATCGATGCATGTTAATTCTTTGAGTGCTTTCTTCAGTAGTAACTGAAGACAATTACTGTGCTTTTTCTCGGCTGCATAGTGCAGGGGTGTCCTCTTTTTATGATCTTTAAGATTGATGGATTTTGCCAAGTACCCTTCCCTTTTCGCTTTCTCCAGAAATTTTTCCAGGTAATTTTTGTTGCCTTTTTCTGCAGCGTAGTGCAGGAGTGTTTTACCGTCAGTTTCGTCCGGATCTTCCAGGCGTATCCTATTGACCAGTTTCTCTGTACTTTCGCTGTCATAATTTTCATCGATGGCTAATCGCAGGGCATGAGTGATATTTGGGGGCGAGAAATGCTGAACTTTCCTACATAATTCTTCCAGAAATTTCTCATCCTTGTTTAAAATTGCATAATGTAGCGGTGTTTTTCCACTGTTGTCAGTTTGGTTGATATTCGCGATAGAGAGTAGTTGTTCCAGACATGATTTGAAGCCCTTCTCAGCAACATAATGCAGCGGTGTTTTCCCACTGTTGTCAGTTTGGTTTCTATCCTTTTCAGAGATTCCATAGAGTTCAGTAAACAGACTCATTTCTTTGCCCTGCTCAGCCAATTTGTGCAGCTCTGTTTTCCCAAGCTCATCAACGTCTTTGGCTTCCCCGAGGTGCGGATATTCATGCGCGTATACTATGCTGTCCTCCTCAGCAGCAGAATCAGCCAGAGCAGCTCTGTTTTCGCTGATAGCGGGTGACTCAATTGTTGACAGTTCCCGTGGTGCCGGGTCAGTATCCGGGCCTTCATTGAATGACTTTTTACGAGAGTCAACCGCAGTTTTACTATCAGTCGGGGCAGGATCGTCAGTGGCAACAGAGCCAGCCTGAGCTGTTTTGTCAGCTTTTTTGGTATCGTCGATCTTCACGTTGGTTGTGAGCGTACTGTTGTCTTTTTCATGATCGGCCTGGGAAACAGCGAAGTACGTTAATACATTGACGCTCTCTTTTAAGCCCTTAGCTAAAGTGAGCGCCGTTTCGCAACTCTTATCCTTAACTTTGGCCAGGGAGCGGTCAAAGGCCTGCAATGTCTGGATGGCCTCTGTGTGGCCTTTTTCAGCAGCTTTGTTGAGAGCTGTTTTGCCATATTTATCCTTCGCTTTGGCCAGGGAGCGGTCAAAGGCCAGCAATGCCTGGATGGCCTCTGTGTGGCCTTTAAAAGCAGCGAGGTGGAGAGCCGTTCTGCCATATTTATTCTTCTCTTTGCCCAGGGAGCGGTCAAAGTCCAGCAATGCCTGGATGGCCTCTGTGTGGCCTTGATAAGCAGCTGAGTGAAGAGCTGTTTGGCCATTGTTAGCCTTCTTTTTGGCCAGGGAGCGGTCAAAGTCCAGCAATGTCTGGATGGCCTCTGTGTGGCCTCCATAAGCAGCTAAGTGGAGAGCCGTCAAGCCATCATTATTCTTCTCTCTGGCCAAGGAGGGGGCAAAGTCCAGCAATGCCTGGATGGCCTCTGTGTGGCCTCTATAAGCAGCTGAGTGGAGAGCCGTCAAGCCATTTCTTCTATCCTTCTCTTTGGCCAGGGAGGGGGCAAAGTCCAGCAATGCCTGGATGGCCTCTGTGTGGCCTCCATAAGCAGCTGAGTGGAGAGCCGTCAAACCATCATTATTCTTCTCTTTGGACAGGGAGGGGTCAAAGTCCAGCAATGTCTGGATGGCCTCTGTGTGGCCTTTTTCAGCAGCGTAGTTGAGAGCCGTCAAGCCATTTCTATCCTTCTCTTTGGCCAGGGAGGGGTCAAAGTCCAGCAATGTCTGGATGGCTTCTGTTTGGCCTTTAAGAGCAGCGGCGTGGAGAGCCGTTTGGGCATCGTTAGTCTTCTCTTTGGCCAGGGAGCGGTCAAAGGCCAGCAATGTCCGGAT
>NZ_JAGHQV010000115.1:0-3830 GCF_017744175.1 Thalassotalea sp. G20_0
GGTCATTGAAATTCCGGTTAACATGCTCTTGAGTCAGGATTTAATGAAACCATACATTGATCAAATAAAGACCAGAACAGGCTTCCCGCCACAGGGGCATGGCTCTGTATCACTTAAAAGAAAGTGGGCTGATGAGGCATGCGTTACTGCTGATAAAGGCAGGCAACCCTCAGATTATGGTTACTTAATCGCCGAAGAACATTCAGATGAGCAAAGCGGTAAACCAACAAAGAGTAAGAAAACAAACATCCAGTAATCGCCTTCCTCCCATCATGACTCAAGAACCTTTTTCACATTCCGGGAAGGAATGCCAGTGTTGAACATCTGTTGCCCATACATCTCGCCCAGGATGTTCAGAAAATAACGGATTGATGGCATCAGGAGTAGATGTATTTCCCCAGCCGACTATGTTTACAAACATTCCAGCAAAATGAACTTCTGAAAAGAACCACAGTCTGCTTTTTATATTTCCATGAATTAATGAAATATAATTATGCATAGAACCTCTGCTGGTATCAGTGGTCAATACACAAGATCAGATAATGATTACAACCAACCGAATGACCATGCCGCTTCTTCAAGACGTGGACGATATAGACATGCCACAGTCAGGTGGAATGATACCCCACGCACTAACCCTGGGCGTAATAAATTTAACCGTTCTTCTGACGCATGCACTTCTCAACATCTACAGCGCCGTTCAGTAAACCTTGCTCAAGATTTTAATGCGCTCATCAAACAGGAAATAATGGATGATCTGGTGAGTAAATCTTATCGTTTCGGTCATCGCTATGATGGGAGACATCACGGTCAATATGCCAGTTCAATTAAAAAATACACGTCAGCGTCTAAAAGACCGTTAAATCGAGCGGAACAAAGCCAGCTGATACGTTTGCTGCAAAATTTTACCGCAACACGGAGCTGGAATTGGCGAAGCCTGACAACAACACTTCATTCATTGACTTCAGCAGGTGTTTTTACCCCTCATAAGCCCATGGATGAGCGTGTTAAGCGTACTCAAGCTGCCTTATTGTCAACGCTACTTGATGCAATAATATTCAAGTGCAACCAAAAACCACAAGCCAGGGATATTGATGCCCAGGGTGTCGCCAACCTGCTGTGGGTCATGGCGAAACTGGTGGGTAACGGGCAGGAGTGGACACCACAGCTTAGAGAGGCCGTGGCCGCACTGTTGCCCCACGTACAGACAGCTCACTTTAAACCACAGGAAATCGCCAACCTGCTGTGGGCCATAGTGAAACTGGTGGACAGCGGACAGGAGCGGACACCAGGGCTCAAAGAGGCCGTAGCCGCGTTGTTGCCCCACGTGAACGCACCAAAAGCTCACTTTAAACCACAGGAAATCGCCAACCTGCTGTGGGCCATGGCGAAACTGGTAGACAACGGGCAGGAACGGACACCAGAACTCAAAGAGGCCGTGGCCGCGCTGTTGCCTCACGTAAACATACAGAAAGCTCACTTTAAACCACAGGAAATCGCCAACCTGCTGTGGGCCATGGCAAAACTGGTGGACAACGGGCAGGAGCAGACACCAGAGTTCAATGAGGCCGTGACTGCGCTGTTGCCTCGCGTGAAGGCACAGAAAAACCAATGTAATGCCCAGGATATCGCCAACCTGCTGTGGGCCATGGCGAAACTGGTGGACAACGGGCAGGAGCGGACAGCAGAACTCAAAGAGACTGTGATCGCGCTGTTCCCCCACGTGAACGTACAGAAAGGCCAATTTAATGCCCAGGGTATCCCTACCCTGCTGTGGGCAATGGCGAAACTGGTGGACAGCGGGCAGGAGCAGACACCAGGGCTCAAAGAGGCCGTGGCCGCGCTGTTGCCCCACGTGAACACACAGAAAGACCAATTTAATGCCCAGGGAATCGCCAACCTGCTGTGGGCCATGGCGAAACTGGTGGACAACGGGCAGAATAGAACACCAGAGCTCAACAAGGCCGTGGCCGCGCTGTTGCCCCACGTGAACGTACAGAAAGACCAATTTATTCCTCAGGGTGTCGCCAACTTGCTGTGGGCCATGGCGAAACTGGTGGACAACGGGCAGAATCGAACACCAGAGCTCAACAAGGCCGTGGCCGCGCTGTTGCCCCACGTGAACGCAAAGAAAGACCAATTTATTCCTCAGAATATCGCCAACCTGCTGTGGGCCATGGCAAAACTGGTGGACAACGGGCTGGAGCAAACACCAGGGCTCAAAGAGGCCGTCGCCGCCCTGTTGCCCCACGTGAACGCACAGAAAGACCGATTTAATACCCAGGAAATCGCCAACCTGCTGTGGGCCATGACAAAACTGGTGGACAATGGACAGGAGCGGACACCAGAATTCAAAGAGGCCGTGGCCGCGCTGTTGCCTTACGTGAACGCACAGAAAGCTAACTTCAAACCACAGGGTATCGCCAACCTGCTATGGGCCATGGCGAAACTGGTAGACAACGGGCAGGAACGGACACCAGGGCTCAAAGAGGCCGTGGCCGCGCTGTTGCCTCACGTAAACATACAGAAAGCTCACTTTAAACCACAGGAAATCGCCAACCTGCTGTGGGCCATGGCAAAACTGGTGGACAACGGGCAGGAACAGACACCAGAGTTCAACGAGGCCGTCGCTGCGCTGTTGCCCCTCGTGAACGCACAGAAAGATCAATTTATTCCTCAGCATATCGCCAACCTGCTGTGGGCCATGGCGAAACTGGGTGAGCTCGTTAAGCTGAACGTGGTTACCTCTACGTTCGAATCGCTTGTCTACCGGATCAGTAACAACCCTCTGCTCTCTCAGCAAGGGATATTTATGTCTCTCTGGGGAGTAATGGTGTGCTGTGCCAGGTTATCTCTGGTTCCAAATACCAGTAAAGGTAACGTGCTGGAAAAGCACATGGATGACCTGTTTATTCGCCTGGAAAATACATCCCCGGACAATGAAGAGGATCAACGCATCATTGCGATGGCCGCAAGTTGGCTTGGGAGAGCGTGTCCGGTCGTACCCCATTACCAGACAATCGTTTCAAAACGTCAATCCAACTTCCGCAATCAACTCCAATCATGCATTCCATCTTTGAGGATTGAAGAAGAAAAGAGTCTGAACTCACTGCCTCCAGTTGACCTGCTACTGCCAGATCACAACATGGTGATTGAAGTTCAGGGACCTTATCATTACGTGGGTGGTGATTTCAAAACCAGGAATGGTTCGACTCTGCTTAAAATCGCACTGTTGCAAAAAGCAGGATTTGAGGTCATTGAAATTCCGTTTAACATGCTCTTGAGTCAGGATTTAATGAAACCATACATTGATCAAATAAAGACCAGGATAGGTATCCCGCGACAGGGGCATGGCTCTGTATCACTTAAAAGAAGGTGGGCAGATGAGGCATACGTTACTGCTGATAAAGGAAGGCAACCCTCAGATCACGGTTACTTGACTGCCGAAGATCATTCAGAGGAGCAAACAGGCAAACCAGGTAGAAAAAGGCAAAGAAAAAACAGCCAGTAAGCTCTTCCCTTCCGTCATGACTCAAGCACCATTTTCACATTCCAGGGAAGGAGTCCCAGCGTTGAACACTTGTTACCCATACATCTCGCCCCGGATGATTTGAAAATAACGAATTGGTGGAATCAGGAGTAGATGCGCTTACCCAACCGGTTACGTCTATAGCCATTTCAGCAAAATGAACTTCTGAACATAACAGCAGTCTGCTTTTTATATTCTCATGAATTAATGAAATATAGTTATGGATAGAAACTCTGCTGGTATCAGTGGTCAATACGCAAGATCAGATAATTATTATAACCGACCGGGTGGCCATGCCGCT
>NZ_JAGHQV010000116.1:0-3825 GCF_017744175.1 Thalassotalea sp. G20_0
TGGACAATGGGCTGGAGCTTGAGAAGCTAACGAAGCTGAAAGAGGCCGTGGCCGCGCTGTTGCCCCATGTGAAAACCAAAGCCGAATCAAAAGAAGAGAAAGACCACTTCAAGCCACAGGAAGTCGCAAACCTGCTGTGGGCTCTGGCGAAATTGGTGGACAACGGGCTGGTGCTGGAGAAGACAGCGCAGCTGAAAGAGGCCGTAGCCGCGCTGTTGCCTCAGGTAAAAACCAAAGCCGAATCAAAAGCAGAGAAAGACCACTTTAATGCCCAGCATATCGCCAACCTGCTGTGGGCCGTGGCGAAACTGGTGGACAACGGGCTGGAGTTGGAGAAGACACCGAAGCTCAAAGAGGCCGTGACCTCGCTGTTGCCTCATGTGAAAACCAAGGCCGAATCAAAAGAAAAGAAAGACGACTTCAAGCCACAGGGCATCGCCAACCTGCTGTGGGCGGTAGCGAAACTGGTGGACAACGGGCTGGAGTTGGAGAAGACAACGCAGCTGAAAGAGGCCGTGGCCGCGCTGTTGACCCATGTGAAAACCAAGGCCGAATCAAAAGAAAGGAAAGACGACTTCAAGCCACAGGGCATCGCCAACCTGCTGTGGGCGGTAGCGAAACTGGTGGACAACGGGCTGGAGTTGGAGAAGACACCAAAGCTGAAAGAGGCCGTGGCCGCGCTGTTGCCCCATGTGCAAACCAAGGCCGAATCAAAAGAAGAGAAAGGCCGCTTGAACGCTCAAGCTACCGCCAACCTGCTGTGGGCGGTAGCGAAACTGGTGGATAACGGGTTGGAGCTGGAGAAGACAGCGCAGCTCAAAGAGACTGTCACCACCCTGCTGCTTCATGTGACAACCAAAGCCGAATCAAAAGAAGAGAAAGACCACTTTATTCCTCAGCATATCGCCAACCTGCTGTGGGCTGCGGCGAAACTGGTGGACAACGGGCTGGAGTTGGAGAAGACACCGAAGCTGAAAGAGGCCGTGGCCGCGCTGTTGCCCCATGTGAAAACCAAAGCCGAATCAAAAGAAGAGAAAGGCCACTTTATTCCTCAGCATATCGCCAATCTGCTGTGGGCCGTGGCGAAACTTGTGGATAACGGGTTGGAGCTGAAGAAGACAACGCAGCTCAAAGGAGCCGTGGTCGCGCTGTTGCCCTATGTGCAAAACAAAGCCGAATCAAAAGAAGAGAAAGACCACTTCAAGCCACAGGAAGTCGCCAACCTGCTGTGGGCCGTGGCGAAACTTGTGGATAAGGGGTTGGAGCTGGAGAAGACACCGAAACTCAAAGAGACTGTGACTACCCTGCTGCCTCATGTGAAGAGCAAAGCCGAATCAAAAGAAGAGAAAGACCACTTCAAGCCACAGGGAGTTGCCAACCTGCTGTGGGCCGTGGCGAAACTGGTGGATAACGGGTTGGAGCTGGAGAAAACACCGAAACTCAAAGAGACTGTGACCACCCTGCTGCCTCATGTGACAACCAAAGCCGAATCAAAAGAAGAGAAATACCACTTTATTCCTCAGCATATCGCCAACCTTCTTTGGGCTGTGGCGAAACTGGTGGACAACGGGCTGGAGCTGGAGAAGACACCGAAACTCAAAGAGGCTGTGACCACCCTGCTGCCTCATGTGAAGAGCAAAGCCGAATCAAAAGAAGAGAAAGGCCACTTTATTCCTCAGCATATCGCCAATCTGCTGTGGGCTGTGGCGAAACTGGTGGACAAAGGGCTGGAGAACACACCGAAACTCAATGAGGTCGTGGCCGCACTGTTGCCCCATGTGAAAACCAAAGCCGAATCAAAAGACGAGAAAGACCACTTCAATTCACAGGGAGTCGCCAACCTGCTGTGGGCGCTGGCGAAACTGGTGGGCAACGGGCTGGGGCTGGAGAACACACCGAAGCTCAATGAGGTCGTGGCCGCACTGTTGCCCCATGTGAAAACCAAAGCCGAATCAAAAGACGAGAAAGACCACTTCAACCCGCAGGAAGTCGCCAACCTGCTATGGGCCGTGGCGAAACTTGTGGATAAAGGGTTGAAGCTGAAGAAGACAACGCAGCTCAAAGGAGCCGTGGTCGCGCTGTTGCCCTATGTGCAAAACAAAGCCGAATCAAAAGAAGAGAGAAGTCACTTCAATACTCAAGGTACCGTCAATCTGCTGTGGGCCCTGGCGAAACTGGGTGAGGCCATTGAGCCGAACCTGATTAAATCTACGTTCGATTTTCTTGTTGACAGAATCAGTAAAAACCCTCAACTCTCTCAGCAAGATATATCGATGTCTCTCTGGGGAGTCATGGTATTCTGTGCCAGAGTTTATCTGGACTCAGGTAGCAATAATAAAAACCCGCTTGAAAAGCACATAGGTGAACTATTTTCTCGCCTGGGAAATACATCCCCGGACAATATAGAGGATCCATCCATCATTGCCATGGCCGCAGGTTGGCTTGGGAGAACGTGTCCGGTCACTCTTAAATACACGACAAGCACTTCACAATCTCAATCCACCTTCCGCGATCACCTCCAATGGAATTTTCCGTTGTTGAAGATTGAAGAAGAAAAGAGTCTGAACTCATTACCTCCGGTTGATCTGCTACTGCCAGATTACAACACGGTTATCGACATTCAGGGACCTTCTCATTACGTCAGTGGTGATTTCAAAACCAGGAATGGCTCAACGTTGCTGAAAATCGCCCTGCTGCAGAAATTAGGATTTGAAGTTATTGAAATCCCGGTGAACAAGCTTGATAACCAGAATTCAATGAAAACGGTTATTGAGCAAATAAAGGCAAAGTTAGCTGTCCCGCCAGAGGCCCATGGCTCTGTGTCAATTAACAGCGGCGAGTGGGCGGCAGATGAGGCATATTTTACTGCCGATGATGGAGGGCAATGTTCAGATGACTGTTATTTTACGGCTGAAGAATATTTAGAAGAGCAAACAAAAAAGCCCAAAAAAAGAAAAAGGAAGAGAAAAAAGCCAGTAAAAAATGCTACCTGCTGATGCTGTAGAATAGTCTACTTTTTATATTTTCCATGAATTAATGAAATATAATTATGGACAGAAGCGGTGCTGGTATAAGTTGGAAATACACAACTTCAGGTAACGATTACAAACAACCAGACGTTCATGCCAGTGCTTCAGGGAGTGGGCAATACAGGCATCGCACAGTCAGAAAGGTGAATGTGCCACCGTCCTATATCCAGAAGCGTAATGAATGTCACCCTGCTTCTGACGCCTGCTCTGTTAACCATCCACCAAGACATTCAATAAAACCTGTTCATGGTTTTAATACTCTCATCACACAAAAAAAAATGGATTGGCTGGTGGGGTTATTTGCTCGTTATGGTGATCGCTATGATGGTAGAAATCATGGTCAATTTGCCTGTTCAATCAAATGGTACACATCAGGGTCAAAACGACCATTAAATCATAGTGAACAACGCCAACTGATACCATTGTTGCACGATTTTAAAGTGACAACCGGATGGACCTGGCGAAGCCTGACGACAACGCTTCATTCATTTACTTCAGCGGGTGTTTTTACCCCTGATAAAAACATGAATGAGGGAAGTAAAGAAACTCAAGCTGCTTTACTGTCAAATTTACTTGATGCAGTAATACTTAAGTGCAACCAAAAACCTGAAGCCAGGGATATTGATTCACAAGGTATCAGCAACCTGCTGTGGGCCGTGGCAAAACTGGTGGACAATGGGCTGGAGCTTGAGAAGCTAACGAAGCTGAAAGAGGCCGTGGCCGCGCTGTTGCCCCATGTGAAAACCAAAGCCGAATCAAAAGAAGAGAAAGACCACTTCAAGCCACAGGAAGTCGC
>NZ_JAGHQV010000117.1:0-3728 GCF_017744175.1 Thalassotalea sp. G20_0
TTGCTATGCCCGGAAGCGTGGAAGCTGCGTCAGCAGGCATGGCCGAGTCAGTCTCCATTGGCTCCGGATTACCCTGAACCGAAGTCGAAGAAGAGCGCTCAATACACGAGTTATTGCCAGTAACACGCCTGAGCTTTATGGAGGGAATGGTCCCGGATTCAGGTTGCTGTTGATGCGGTGGAAACGCTCCAGTGCCCGTTGTTGTCTGTTCAATCTGGCGACCTGCCATGCTCCGCTTTCTTTTGCGTTTGTGGCTGGTTGACGGCTCGTCCCTTCCAGCTTCAGTGGATGTTAACCGGGATACAGTATCTGCGGTTGCTGAGGAGGAAGTTGACTGCATGGTTTGGTTGGAGGGTTTCCCTGTTTCCAATTGGAGAATCGTTTGGGGATGACAACAATAGAGTACGACCTTGTCAGCCCGGTAAAGTTCCAGGCAGCCTGGCTGGTAAGGCTCTTTCCAAGTTAACACAGCCCAGGCAATGCGAGCGTTTTTATTGGCAACAGTCACTGCTGTTATATTCTTGCCCCTACGCTGATCAAGCTCTTTAATCCAGTTATTACGGCGATCGTCGTGTTTGTCGACTACCCTGACAACGGTTCTGCCACTGTGTGTCAACAGGGTTCGCAGGTAAGTATCGCCCCGTTTACTGATCCCCAGCAACGTGGGCACACCACCGGTCGATTGCTGGTTTGGCACCAAGCCCAGCCAGGTAGCCATTTCCCTGCCATTTTTAAATGAACCACATGACCTTTGGCATCAAACACCATGTAGCTGGAAACTCTTTTTGCTCAGTTCAATTCCGAGAAAAGCAACCTGGTCTTTTTGATTAGTTCCTGATTTGTTAATCTTGCCCATGGATGGTTCACTCCGTTTCTTATTTTGAATGATGTCCTACCAAACTCATCCTGTTTTGGCTCATTTGAAGCCGTTTTGGGAGCGGGGCGGACCATTCCATCAGGTCTTTCATTTTGCAAATATCTTGTTTATCACCATAAACGACAAGTGTTATGCAAAATGAAAGACCTAATGACCCTGATTTACTCTGATTGGAGTGCTGGTTGTTTCTGGCTTTGTTATTACCCAACTGATATAAAAAATACAGACGGTTGATAACTGCACCAAAGAACCGGTTTTTATTTTATTGCAGACTAACCGTTTCATAAAAACTCTAAAGTTAAATTTCAAAAATCGTCTTCAATGCTTCAGATAGATCTTTGAACTCTACCTGGCTGCCAGTTGAGTTGATCTGTAAACGGGCGGGGCTGTTTGATGACTCAAGCCGGTCAAATTCAATGTGAATCTTCTGATCTTTCTTGATGTTATGCAGTAAATTGATGGGGCCACTGCAAACCTCAAAATTATTTTTTGACAATGATTTGTAAATATCATCAGTTTCGTTGAGGCTTTCTAATTCATTGCGAATTTTATTGATGACGCTTTTGATTTTTTTGGATGCTGTTTTTTTAAATTGTTCTGCTGTTTCGCTACTAAGATTTTCCTGCATTTCTTCTGCGGTGTTAACAGCTTCCTTCTGAAGTTCCTCCTGAAGTATTTTCTTAATAATGTTAACAGCATCAGGAATTTTCTTAAGCAAGCTTTGTAAATCCACATTTTCAATAATTTCCTCAATAAAGTCTAATGGTATTGGTAGGCCAGAAGCGTCCTGAATTGCAGCTACGAAAAGCTTGCGCACCATTTTCTTTGGCAGATTTTCTGGCAGATCACAATCAAGCACACATAACTTTATATTCACACTGACTCTGGCTTTTGATTGCTCTTTTTTGTCAATACTTTTTGCCGTAAAATGCAATCTTTTATATTTATCCAAGAATTCAATAATTTTACCTTTGGTGCCTTCAATATGGAAAGGACAGCCATCCAGTATTAAGTTATTATTAGGTTTAAATCCAGGTATAAGGTGTACGGGAACAAAGATTTGTTTCCAGTTTTCAGGATTTTTGGTATTGAGGTTTCCTCTAATTCCGGAGTAGCCGAAAATTGCATCTTTATCGCTGCCTTTAATAATTTTACCAACAAAATTCTTTGCTAAAACAAAAAAGGAGTCAACTTCAGGGCAAGGGATAAAATTCAATTCTGGATACTTTTCTTTAATTTTACCAAGGCGATCAACTAATTGATTATTTATAAATACTTTTTCTTGATAGCGAATAGAACCATCTGATAAGTCAACTGGTTTACTTTGACTGTGAGTATTTTCATTTTGGTCGTTGGTCTGACAGGTTTGTCCTTCAAAATATTTGTTGAGATAATACTCACCTTTATTTTTGCGTTCACATTCGTTGAGATTATTCCAGTCCTCCTGCAGGGCCTCTTGGCAAACAGGATGTTTAGCCAAATCCAGGGGTTTATTGTTTTGCTTATCCTCAGCATTGATATTAACTGGGTGTTTTATTTGGTCTAACAACCCTATCAGGCACTGAATATTGCCTGCCTCGGCAGCCAAATGTAATGGTGTCTTGCCTTGGTCATCAGTAGCATTGATAATAAGTGTGTCTTCTTTTTCTTCTAGCAATCTTTTCAGGCACCGAATATTGTCTGCCTCGGCAGCCAAATGTAATGGTGTCTTGCCTTGGTCATCAATAGCATTGATTTTAACTTTGATTTTAACTTTGCGTTTCTCTGGGTCTAGCAACATTTTCAGGCAATAAATATCGTCTGCCTCGGCAGCCAAATGTAATGGTGTCATGCCTTGGTTATCTGGGAGATTGATGTCTACGTCATCGAACTTGGAGAGTATGCACTCAAGACATTTTTCATATCCTTGAACCTCCTTAGAACTATTGTGGTTCCAACATTTTTTTATAATGACATAGTGCAAAGCAGTCATACCACTATTCTGAACTTGGAGATTGATATTTATTTTTTCGTTAAACTTTTCATCAAAAAACCTTTCCAGGCAATCGTTTTTGCCATAAGCTGCAGCATACAAAAATAACCTCGAAAGCTCTGGACTATTATCTTTTATTTCTTCGGTTTTCATCATTTTTATCATGCTTTCGTTTCTGTTGTCATTATGAATAGTAAAAAGTAGTGGTGAAACACCTCGTTTATTATTAGTAGTGAAATATTTATGTATATTTTTATATCCTTTTTTACAGGTCTCTTCAAGAAATCTTATATTACCGTTATAAGCTGCATAGTGCAGCGGAGTATTATCGTCCTTGTCAGTTTTATTAATATCTTTAGACCATTTGTAATTTTCTTTCAGCCAATTAATTCTCAACTCTGACATGGCTATACGATGCAGTAGCGTTATACCTCTGTTATTTTTCTTATGTACATCAGCTTTAGCCTCTATCAGCTCTCTTACGCATGCATCAGTATCAGCCAGGAGCAGTGGCGTGTCACCATTTTCATCTTCAGCATCGATGCATGTTAATTCTTTGAGTTCTTTCTTCAGTAGTAACTGAAGACAATTACTGTGCTTTTCCTCGGCTGCATAGTGCAGGGGTATCCTCGTTTTATGATCTGGAAGATTGATGGATTTTGCCAATTTCCCTTCTCTTTTCGCTTTCTCCAGAAATTTTTCCAGGTAATTTATGTTGCCTTTTTCTGCAGCGTAATGCAGGAGTGTTTTATCGTCAGTTTCGTCCTGATCTTCCAGGCGTATCCTATTGACCAGTAACTCTGTAGTATCTTTGTTGTAATAATCTTTATCGATGGCTAATCGCAGGGCATGACTGATATTTTCGGGCGAGAAATGCTT
>NZ_JAGHQV010000118.1:0-3652 GCF_017744175.1 Thalassotalea sp. G20_0
CATGAGCCTTTGGCAGGACGGCTAACTTTGCCTTGATTTGCTCAATAACTATTTTCATTGAATCGTGGCTATCAAGCTTTTTCACCGGGATTTCAATAACCTCAAATCCTAATTTTTGCAGCAGGGCGATTTTCAGCAACGTTGAGCCATTCCTGGTTTTGAAATCACCACTCACGTAATGAAAAGGTCCCTGAATGTCGATAACCATGTTGTAATCTGGCAGTAGCAGGTCAACCGGAGGTAATGAGTGCAGACTCTTTTCTTCTTCAATCTTCAACAACGGAAAATTCGATTGGAGGTGATCGCGGAAGTTGGATTGAGATTGTGAAGTGATTGTCGTGTAATTAGGAATGACCGGACACGCTCTCCCAAGCCAACCTGCGGCCATGGCAACGATGGATTGATCCTCTGAATTGTCCGGGAATGTATTTTCCAGGCGAGAAGATAGTTCACTTATGTGCTTTTCAAGGGAGTGTTTATCATTACTGTCTGAGTCCAGATAAAATCTGGCACAGAACACCATGGCTCCCCATAGAGACATCAATATATCTTGCTGAGAGAGTTGAGGTTTTTTACTGATTCTGTCGACAAGAGAATCGAACGCAGATTTAACCAGGTTCAGCTCAATGGCCTCACCCAGCTTTGCCAAAGCCCACAGCAGGTTGGCGATATGCTGAGGAGTAAAGCGGTCTTTCTCTTCTTTTGATTCGGCTTTGGTTATCACCTGGGACAACAGCGCAGCCAAGGCCTCTTTGAACGTCGGTATCTTCTCCAGCTCCAGCCCATTGTCTACCAGTTTCACCACGGCCCAAAGCAGGTTGGCGGCAGCTTGAGTGTTGAAGTGGTCTTTCTCTTCTTTTGATTCAGCTTTGGTTTTCACATGGTACAACAGCACGGCCACGGTCTCTTTGAGCTTAAGTGTCTTCTCCAGCTCCAGCCCGTTGTCTACGAGTGTTGCCACGGCCCACAGCAGGTTGGTGGTACCTTGAGTATTGAAGTGGTCTTTCTCTTCTTTTGATTCGGCTTTGCTTGTCACATGGGGCAATAGCGCGACCACGGCCTCTTTGAGCTTCCGTGTCTTCTTCAGCTCCAGCCCGTTGTCCACCAGCTTCGCCACGGCCCACAGCAGGTTGGCGATATGCTGAGGAAGAAAGTGGTCTTTCTCTTCTTTTGATTCAGCGTTGGTTTCCACATGGTATAACAGTGCGGCCACTACCTCTTTGAGCTTCCGTGTCTTCTCCAGCTCCAGCCCGTTGTCCACCAGCTTCGCCACGGCCCACAACAGATTGGCGATAGACTGAGAAAAAAAGTGGTCTTTTTCTTCTTTTGATTCGGCTTTGGTTTTCACATGGGACAAAAGTACTACCGCGACCTCTTTCAACTTCGGTGTTTTCTCGAGCTCCAGCCCGTTGTCCACCAGTTTCGCTACTGCCCACAACAGGTTGGTGACATCCTGTAGCTTGAATTGGTCTTTGTCATCTTTTGATTCGGCTTTGGTTTTCACATAGGACAACAGCGCGGCCACGGCCTGTTTGAGCTTCGGTGTCTTCTCCAGCTTCAGCCCGTTATCCACAAGTTTCGCCAGGGCCCACAGCAGATTGGCAACTTCATGTTGCTTGAAGTGGTCTTTCTCTTGTTTAGATTCGGCTTTGGTTTTCACATGGGGCAACAGCGCGGCCACAGTCTCTTTGAGCTTCGGTGTCTTCTCCAGCTTCAGCCCGTTATCCACAAGTTTCGCCAGGGCCCACAGCAGATTGGCAACTTCCTGTTGCTTGAAGTGGTCTTTCTCTTGTTTAGATTCAGCTTTGGTTTTCACATGGCACAAAAGTGCGGCCAAGGCCTCGTTGAGCTTCGGTGTTTTCTCCAGCTTCAGCCCGTTGTCCACCAGTTTCGCCACGGCCCACAGCAGGTTGGCGGTACCTTGAGAGTTGAAATGGTCTTGCTTTGATTCGGCTTTGGTTTTCACATGGTACAACAGCGCGACCACAGTCTCTTCAAGCTTTGGTGTTTTCTCCAGTTTCAACCCGTTGTCCACCAGTTTCGCCAAGGCCCACAGCAGGTTGGCAGTACCTTGAGTGTTGAAGTGCTCCTTCTTTGAATCGGCTATGGTTTTCACATGAGGCAACAGCGCGGCCACGATCTCTTTGAGCTGCGGTGTTTTCCCCAGCTCCAACCCGTTGTCCACCAGCTTCGCAACGGCCCACAGCAGGTTGCTGGTCCCTTGTGCATCAATATCACTGGCTTCATTCTTTTGATTGCACTTAAGTATTAACGCATCAAGTAACGTTGACAGTAAATCGGCTTGAGTTTCCCTATACCCCTCATCCATGTATTTATGAGGGGTCAAAATACCCGCGGAAGTCAATGAATGAAGCGTTGTTGTCAGGCTTCGCCAGGTCCACCCGGGGGTCACTTTAAAATCGTGCAACAATGACATCAGTTGACGTTGTTCACTATGATTTAATGGTCGTTTTGCTCCTGATGTGTACCACTTGATTGAACAGGCAAATTGACCATGATGTCTACCATCATAGCGGTCACCATAACGAGCAAATAACCCCACCAGCCAATCCATTTTTTCTGGTGTGATGAGGGCATTAAAACCATGAACAGGTTTTATTGAATGTCCTGATGGATGGTTAGCAGAGCAGGCGTCAGAAGCAGGATGACATTCATTACGCTTCTGGGTACAGGACGGTGGCACATTCACCTTTCTGACTGTGCCATGCCTGTATTGCCCACTCCCTGAAGCACTGGCATGAACGTCTGGTTGTTTGTAATCATGGCCTGAAGCTGTGTATTTACAACTTATACCAGCACCGCCTCTGTCCATAATTATATTTCATTAATTCATTGAAAATATAAAAAGTAGACTATTCTACGGCATCAGCAGGCAGCAATTTTTACTGGCTTTTTTCTCTTTCTTTTTCTTTTTTTGGGCTTTTTGGTTTGCTCTTCTAAATATTCTTCGGCGGTAAAATAACAGTCATCTGAAAATTGCCCTCCATCATCGGCAGTAAAATATGCCTCGTCTACCGCCCACTTGCCGCTGTCAAGTGACACAGAGCCATGGGCCTTTGGCAGGACGGCTAACTTTGTCTTTATTTGCTCAATAACTATTTTCATTGAATCCTGTTTCCGAAGCTTGTTCAACGGAATTTCAATGACTTCAAATCCTAATTTTTGCCACAGGGCGATTTTCAGCAACGTCGAGCCATTCCTGGTTTTGAAATCACCACCCACATAATGAAAAGGTCCCTGAATATCGATCACCATGTTGTAATCTGGCAGTAGCAGATCAACCGGAGGTAATGAGTTCAGGCTCTTTTCTTCTTTAATCTGCAAAGACGGAAGGCTTGATTGGAGTTTATCGCGGAAAGTGGCTTGTGATTCGGAAATGGATATCTGGTAATGGGGGACCACCGGACACGCTCTTCCAAGCCAACTTGCGGCCATGGCAATGATGACGGTTTGAACCTCTGTAATGCCCGGGCATGCATTTTCCAGGCGAGAATATAGTTCACCTACTAATTTATGACTGTTATAGGTAACACTGCCTGCAAGCATAGCTGGTGTCATGCAACCTGAAAAAACCTTTCACCAATTCAGGCGTCTTTTGTAGCGATCGCATCTTACTACGAACAAAACCTAT
>NZ_JAGHQV010000119.1:0-3649 GCF_017744175.1 Thalassotalea sp. G20_0
TTGTCCGGGAGCGGGATAATAGTGCAGCCTTCTTAACGGGTGATGATCCAGGTCGTCCGGATGCCGGATAATAAAAAAAAACCCGGTACCTGTCGTTTCCCGATAGAGACGGATCAACTCCTCCTTCTTTTCACTCCCATGCCAGGATTCGAAAAAATGAAACGCATCGCCTATCGGTGATACCGATTGCTTCAGGTGGCTGATGCAATCGGTGATGGTCGTAACGTTACGGACCGGGCTGGAATATGCACTATCTGCTGATGCCTGTTGGACTAAATATGACTGCTCATTTTTGACGGACAAAACCCCGGTTTCTGGAATTTTTTTAGCGATTTTACTGGGCTGTGAAGGATCGACTGTAGAACTTGCCAACCTTTTTTGAGCTGTTACAACAGAATGATCACCGGGGTGCTTGTCATTGTGCACATTAACCACGACACCGGGCTGAATAGGAAGCATGATATTAGTACTTTTTCTGATAGTAATTGCGGTCCGTCGGCCAATTTAGATGGTGTAAACCGGCAAAAGTTCCTCCCTGCAATGCCGCACCTCGTCATAGGGTTGCCCTGATTCGCTGAGCACACAGCGAAACGTCAACAGGCCCTAATTCTCGCTTAAAATAGTTGCATCATGTTCATTGAGCAGGCGTTTTATGATTCCCAGCGAATCCCGGCAATCCAGGGCAATACCCGGAGAAAAAATCCCACTGCCGATCAGGTTGAAGTTTTGCCCTGCCGGACTTTCAAAGATGATTCCCCGGTTTTCACGGAAGTTGCCAACGATCAAGACCCGGAATCTTTTCAGGTCGTTACATATCACCGGGGTATATATTTCAGCAGAGCGTTTATCGCCGATCAGGCGATTTAACTGCCGGTTAATTTCTGCATCGTCGATGTGATCCTCTAAAATTTTGTTGGTCTGGGGCTCAGGGAGTTCCTCAAGAAAGGCTGCGCCGGTCAGTTTATTGGTGCTTTGCCGGAGGGTCTCCCACGCCCTGTCGATCAAAAACTGGGCGGCCAATATCAGGGTATTGGTTTCTTGGTAGGAGGTTGATTTTTCCGGGAAGCAGGGCTCACCACGGATCAGTCGGGCAATATCCGGTTTGCCCCGGGAGGCATGACTCCAATAAACCTCGGTAGCCGCCACCTGTGGCAATTGTTCCCAGGGGGGCAGCAGCGAAAAATTGCGAACCCCCAGACTGTTGCAGACATTTTTCAGATAAATTTTATTGATGGACTCAATCTGGAACAGGCGCTGGCTTATTCGTTGAGCCATGCCATTATGATCAAAATTGAACCGGATAATGGTCTGCAGGCTTTGCACAGGCAGGACGGGAAAATCATTCGGGCTTTGCAAATACAGTTGCCAGGCAAACTCCGACCACTGACAGAAAAGATGCTTTTTGGGAGACTGATAGTCGATTGACCAGATGAGCATACAGTGGCTCCAGTCGATAATGGCTTTTTTTTCCGGTGGAGCCAGGGTGGAAAAATGGTCAATGGCATGTCGGGCCGCCTGTAAATATTGTGTCGGCACCCAATGGTAGGCAATCAGGAATGCATCGATATTACCTTCGCAATCTGGCGATATTGGGTAAGTTCGATCTGATAATAATCCCCTGTTCATGGGGATGGGGCGGAAATTTTTCCGGAACGTTTCCAGAAAGGTGTCCTGAATATGTTTTACCACCTCTTGGGGTAATTCAGATCTAACACACTTCCATTGCTGGAGCAGAGAAGTGGCCAGTGACAATATCCTGTTCCAGCCATCAGCGGCTCCGTCCTGTCCGCAAGATGAATTGACTGGTTGCACTGGGGCTGCCTGGTAAAGATTGTGCCATTCCGGCTCTGATGAAAAACTGATACTGGAGCTGCCAGCGCCCCATAAATCACAAAGTCGCCACCCATTGCAGGATCTGACCTCAACGAAAGCATGTGATTTCGATTTTACTATTCGGGCTTCAATACCCCAGTAAAGACAGAGTAATTGAAACAGAAACGCACGGTGGCGGCAGGTTCCCTGTTGCTCCTGCAACAATTGCTTGACCAGACTGATGCCGGTTTCTTCAAAAGTACGATCGTAAGAAAAAGTTCTGAACCAATCAACCAGCGCCAGCAGCCGTTCAGCCAGATTTCTTATCAGCCCTATTTCCCGCAACTTCCGGTATCCCGGAAAGTGAACAGGATCCCCGCTGAACACCTCCTGATCCAGATGTATTTTGATCAGGGGAGGACATCGCCGGAGCTGGGTGTTGATGGGATCATCAGCCGTTAACGGCTGAAAGTAAGTCCGGTCGGGTTTAATAATAAAATCCACCGTCTCCGGTTCCGTGAGTTCGGAACGCAGAAAGTATTGGCCTGTGTGCCTATCCTGTGCCAGCCTGGTCTGTTGCGGAATGGATCTCAGACCGGTCAACCGGTCGTTGGGAGTCAGCGATGGCAATGGTTGCCATTTGCGGCCCGGTTTCAGTGTCATGCGCCCCGGGGTTTCACTGGTTTTCAGATCGGTTCGCCCGGTTAACAGGGGCAAAAGATTGCTCTGATCCACGGGGTGTATTGGCAACGGTCTTATAACTAACTGCCTTTCAGTGGTCACATCGGCTGTGGACAGCTCCAGTCGATACAGATCGAAATCCCATTTACCGGGAAAAAGCCGGGTTACCTGAAAGTTACTGGACACACCCGGGGGACAGCCCAGGCTGAAAGCCTTCGGTGATTTTTTGGCCGAACCTCTGGAAGATCCCTTTTCTGATGACTGTACAAGAATATAGGGCCACTTAAATGCCCTTGAACTTTTTTCCAGATAGGGTTGCCACTCCCAGCTCAGAACACCAGGCCACCAAACCATGGGGATTCTGCCCAATCGATCGGCCGCCAGCAACAGCTGCGGCAACGTCAGTTCAAGGGGAATACGTTGCTGTCGGAAATCATCGTTAAGGGCACTGGCGCAATCGGTCAGCCACCGACTCAGTTCCTCTGATACCCCCATGGCTTGCAGCCTGAGCCGGTAGTCATCCCGGGTATCATGGTGGATATGAACGCCGGTAAATCGGCTGGTCAATGATGGCGGGAATGCCCTCCGTCCCGGATAGGTGGGCGGATTAATGGTACCAATCAATTTGAACCCATCCTTGTGAGGCAGCGGCAGGCGGTCATTGAGAAACTCCTCCAATTCCCCGGAAGGAATGATGTTGAGCTCACTGACCACCAGCACCTCACCCAGACGCCAGGCACGGTTAAAGGCCTGCACAAACTGGTTAAACTGGTCCGGTGTCCCATTGAGATGCTGAAAGCCTTTACCGGTTTGCTGTTGCCAGGTGGTCAGGGTCAGCAGTAACAGGGCATCCTTACCCCACCCGGCAGTCCCTTCCACCACCATGGCCACTCTTCCCGGTTCCCTGAGTTGCAGAAATTGCCAGCAGGTTTTTATGTACTCTCTGGTGGCCGGAGTATCGATGACCAGTGGCGTCGATTGCTTTTTGTTCACCTGTACCAACTGTCCGAAAAACTGTGTGAAGGCACTCTGGTGCTGCTCCAGTAATGAACGGTCCACCTTACCGGAACTGTGCCAGTAATCCCTGAGCGCTTGCCATTCGGGGCGTTGGTCCCGATCGATCCGCCCACCCAGGCTTTGCCCGCACGCTTCGTCA